>JAFCEL010000002.1 GCA_017609205.1 Candidatus Pacearchaeota archaeon | reverse complement strand
AACACCTTCTATAAATTCTGTTACAGGGGCTGTTGTACATAAAGATAATTTAACAATTTCTGGAACTGATTTTGGAATAAAAGATCCTGCAAGGCCTTTGATGTGGGATGATGGTGAAGATGAGACCGCAGGTGCAGAACCCGAGTGCATGGAACCCATGAAGGAGAAACTTCCTCAACTACCTTAGTAAATTACACTGCAAATTAGGCAATTGATTATTGGGTTGGTGCATTGATAAAAAACACATCTGACAGCAGCACATGTATTGCTACTTCAAATAATGCAACATCAATTACTTGCGCCAATGGCTTGTCAGGAGGAACTGATAACCAATGGGAGAATGGGGACGGGTATATCTTAGCCTACTTTAATCCAGGCTATCAGAATAACAATGCTTTCAGATATTTTGACGATATTTATATAGACGATACATTCGCAAGAGTAATGCTCGCAAACAGCCAGAATTATTCAAATGCAACAATCATAGAACCCCAGATTCCATTTGCATGGTCAGACAATTCTATTTCTGTAACAGTGAATCTTGGAAAATTCAATGACAGCGGAATAGCCTATCTATTCGTTTTTGATGCAGACAATAATTACAATGAAGTTGGTTATCCAATTAATATATCTTCTGGAACAACAAATCCTATTTGTGGAGATAATATCTGTAGTAGTGGAGAAAATTGTTCAAACTGCAAACTGGATTGTGGAAGTTGTCCTCAACAGCCAATTCATGAAGCTGATACTGATTCTAGCGGAAGCATAGAAACAAATGAATTATTTAATTACATTAGTTTATGGAGAAAAGGTTTGGGTGTTTCAATCTCGCAGGTTATAGAGGCGATTAAAATTTGGAAAATAAATAAAAAATAATATACCTTAATACAAAACAATAGAAACCTAAATCAAAACTCTTTTAAACTCATTCTTCAAATAATTATCATGTTCAAGATAAATATTGGAACAAAAGAAGGAAAAACATTCAAAATTGAAGCAGAAGCTAATTTAGTAGGGAAAAAACTCAGAGATAGAATTGACGGCAAAGAGATTTCCCCTGATTTAGAAGGCTATGAATTTGAAATTAGAGGGGCAAGTGACAAGGCAGGATTTACAGCAATGGAAGATATAGAAGGGGTTGGCCTAAAAAGAGTCCTTTTAACCTATGGTAAAGCAATGAGAAAACGCCCAAGACGTGAAGGCAAGAAAAAACCATTGTGTAAAAAACCAAAAGGACTAAGACTTAGAAAAACAGTTAGAGGAAACACAATCTCTGACGCAATTGTTCAGATTAATCTTAAAGTTTTAAAAGAAGGTGCAAAAAAGCTCTCTGAGATTTTTCCTGAACAAAACAAAAGCCAAGAGGAAAATTCTCAAACTAATGCTTCCTCTGATAAAAATCAAACTAAAGCACAAATTACTGAACAAAAGCAAGAAACTCCAAAAAAAGAAGAACCTGAAAAAGAAAAGACCAACGAGACTAAAAACTAAAATATTCTTAAACAAAAAATATCATTATACATAAATAGAATATCCAAAAACCTTTTAACTGAATTATCTCTAAATTCTATATGAAAAATAACCTGCCTGAAATAAATGTCGGGGTCGTAGGACATATTGACCATGGGAAAACAACCTTGCTCAATCGCCTAACTGGAAAATTTACAGATACCCACTCAGAAGAGCTCAAAAGAGGTATTACAATTAAACTCGGTTACTCAGAAATAACAATCTTCGATGATAATGGAAGACTAAATACAAAAAAAGGAAAGCCTCTTCGTTATATTAGCTTTATTGACGCCCCAGGTCATGAAATGCTTATGGCGACTATGCTTTCAGGGGCAGCAATTATCGACGCTGCAATACTCGTTATAGCAGCAAACGAAGGTATCAAGCCACAAACAAAAGAACACCTTATGGCACTACAGGCAAAAAAAATAAAGAATATAATAATTGTCCAAAACAAAATAGACTTAGTAACAAAAGAGCAAGCATTAAAAAATTATCACGAAATAAAGAAATTTGTTAAAGGAACCTTTGCTGAGAACTCTCCAATAATCCCAATATCAGCGCAACAGAAGATAAACATCGACAAAATACTAGAAGAACTAATAAAAATAGAAATTCCAAAAAGAGAAATAAACACAAAACCAATTTTCCTAATCGCAAGGAGTTTTGATATAAATAAACCAGGAACTGAAATAAAAAATCTAAAAGGAGGGGTTTTAGGAGGGATCTTGAAAAAAGGAAAATTAAAAATCAACGATGAAATAGAAATAAAACCCGGACTAAGCATAAAAAAACAAAATCAACAAATATATCAAACATTAACAACAAAAATTCTATCACTTCATAAAGGAAAAGAATCCTTCGAAGAAGTAACCCCTGGAGCAAGCATCTCAATAGAAACTTCTCTCGACCCCTTTCTCACAAAAACAGATTCATTAACTGGTTGTGTTGTCTCAACAAAAGGAAACCTTCCAGAAATTACAAACCATCTGAAGATAAAATACGAACTATTTAAAGAAGTCCTCGGAACAGAAGAAAAAAAACTAGTTGAACCAATAAAAACAAAAGAAATGCTTATGCTCTCAGTAGATACAACAATCACCGTCGGAATAATTGAGAGAATAAAAGAATCCGAATTAGAGTTAAATCTCAATATTCCTATAATAGCACTTAAAGGAGATAATGTTGGAATTGCACGAAATATAAACGGTCATTGGCGATTAATAGGGTTCGGAAAAATTCAAGAGTAAAAATTGCAAAAAATTTATAAATGAATTGTTACAAATAAGATATGCAAAAAAGAGTAATACCAATAATCATTCTAGTATTCCTTTTAGTTGGCTTTGTTACAGCAGGAATTACAGGCTCTGTAACACTTAATTCAAACGAAGGTAAAAATAATAATTCAAATAATTCTGCAATACAAAATTCAGTACAAACGCAAAATTCAGGAGAAAACTCTCAAATACAAGCTCATGCCCAAACAAGATCAAGGGAGTTATCAGAGTACAAAGCAAGAGTTATCAGAAGAATACAAAACAGATTGCAGGCAAATGCTGATCCAAGTAATTGCCCTAATGGATGCACATGCACAGGTTCTGTAACAAAATGCCAAACACAAGATGGAAGGGAGATGATAATTAGAGCAGGCAAATCAGGAAATACAGTTATTCAAGTTAAAGGAGAAAATATGACAACAAAAGTAGAATTATACAGAGCAGAAGGAAAAATATATGGCGTCTTTAAAAATAATAAAACAAAAGCAATAGAAATAATGCCAGATGAAGTTAAAGAAAGAATAAGACAAAGAATAAAAGCAAGATTAGAGAATCAAACAATAGAATTAGACGAAGATGGAAATTATAAAATACAAATAAGGAAAAAAGCAAGATTATTCGGATTAATTCCTATAAGAGAAAGGGTAAGAATGCAAATGGACCCTGAAACAGGGGAAATAATCAAGATAAAAAACCCTTGGTGGAGTTTTTTAACAAAAGACATTGAAGAAGAATAAAACATATAGAATAGTCTAACACTATAAACTTTAAAACTTCTCTTTTTTCCATAAACTATGAAAAAGAAACCAAAGATATATTCACATTCTCGGATTTCTACATTTGAACAATGTCCCTATAAATTTAAACTCCGTTATATTGAGAAAATCCCTCCTGAAACACAATCAATAGAGTCCCATCTTGGAAGCACAGTTCATGCAACACTTGAATGGCTTTATAAGGAGATAAGCAAAAAGAAAATTCCTGAAATTGACGAGGTAATATTATTCTACACAAAATATTGGGAAAACACAATAAAACCAGAGACAGTAATTGTTAAAGAAGATCTCACAGAAAGAGATTATTTCAACAAAGGCGTCCAATTTATCTTAAATTATTATACAAAAAACCATCCTTTTGATGAAAATACATTAGAAGTTGAGAAGAAAATATTGCTTGACCTTGACCCCGAAGGCGAATATAAAATACAAGGATTTATAGACAGACTCGTTTATAACAAAGCAACTAATGAGTATGAAATTCACGACTACAAAACATCAAATTCAATGCCCCTAAAAGAAAAAATAGAAAAAGACAGGCAACTCGCACTTTATTCAATAGCAGTAAAGGAAATTTTTGGGCATGATAAAAATATCTGCCTGATATGGCATTATCTCGCACACAACTTAAAGATTTACTCTCGTCGAACAAATGAACAACTTCAGCAACTAAAAGAAGAAACTCTCGAACTCATTAAAAAAATAGAAGAAACAGAAGAATTTCCTCCACAAAAATCCATCTTATGCGACTGGTGTGAATATAAGGATTTTTGTCCTGAATTTGGAGGAACTTCCCCAAAAAAAGAAAAACAAATAAAACTTAATGGCGAAGAAGATATCTCAAAAGAAGAATTATTAGATATTTGGTAATATATCTATCCAGAGATACAAATTTTTATATTACCAAAAAAATTTTCCGTAAATGAGAGCATCCCAACTCCAAGAGAAAATAGAAACCAAATTATTCGAATGTTTAGAAGATATTGCTGAAGAAATAGGTCTCAATATACCTTTCCTACCAGAAGTTTATTTTATAGGAAGAAATTTTAAATTTGAGACACTTGGGTTATCTGAAAAAGAAAGGGAAGACTACGAACTTGTTAAAAAAGGGAGACAAAGTATATTCTTTCATAAACAAAAGATTATTCTAATTGGAACTAATAACATAGAGCATATCTCTGAAGAAGCTGGCCACTTCTTGCATATTACCAACTCTCATCTTACTCTCTATGATAAAAACACAAAAGATTATCTAGCTTCATGGATTATCGCAGAAATGTTAGGCTATTTTTCATCAAAATTAATTAATCCGGATAGGAAAAATCCACTTAACAGATATCCTGATATATTAAATGAAGAAGATAAATGTATGAGAATTATTAATAAAAAAGGATGGGATACAGAAGATTTTCTTATCTATCAACAAGGATACAATTTAGGAGAAAAATTATTTAATGCATATATTTCTAGGGTAACATCCAGAAGATATATAAGAAATTTATTTAAGAATAATTTAAAGGGAAAAAATAATGCTTACTCAACTTTTCTCAAGTTAAGAAAGAGACTTCTTTAGTTTTGTTTATGTAATAACTAAATGAAGAAGGTATACTATTTCCCATTAATGTTATTCTCAGGAATCTTTACTAAATCAGTAACAAAATCTCCTTGCTGGAGTTTAACAATTCTTACTCCTTGTGTAGCACGCCCCATTATTCTTATATTTTGAAGTGAAGTTCTCATAACAATCCCCTTTGCTGTTGTAATTATAACCCCGTCATTATCATTCACTGAAACAGTTGTGACAACTTCTCCGGTTTTCTCAGAGACTTTCAAATTAATAACTCCTTTTCCAGCACGAGCAGTTTTTCTATAGTCTTCAACAGAAGTCCTCTTTCCATAACCTTTTCTCGTAATTGTTAAGATAGCGTCGGTTTCTAAAACTTCAAGACTAACAACTTCATCATCCTTATTCAATTTTATTCCTGTAACACCATAACTTGCCCGTCCCATCTCCCGGACATCACTACTACTAAATCTAATTGCCTGCCCTTTCTTAGTAGCAAGAAGAACTTCACTGTTTTCTTTTACAATTTCCACACCAATCAAGAAATCAGAATTATCATTCGGAAGATTCAACGCCTTTATTCCAGATGCCCGAGGTTTTGAAAAATGTTTTAAAGAAATCTTCTTAACAATTCCCTTCTTAGTTGCCATAAAAAGAGAATTATCAAATTTTTTAATAGAGATAACCTTTGTGATATTCTCGTCCTTTAAATTTAACATATTAACAATAGCCTTCCCCCTGCTATATCTCTCTGCAGAAGGAATCTCATATGTCTTTAGCCACAAGACCCTTCCTCTCGTCGTAAAAAACATCAGATAATCATGAGTTGAACATGTAATCAATTGTTTTACAAAATCCCCTGTAGCTAAACCACTTCCAATAACTCCTTTGCCGCCTCTCTTCTGCTCCCTATAAGACTGAAGATCCATCCTTTTACAATATCCCTTATCTGTAATAGTTACAACAACCTCTTTATCCTGCACTAAATCTTTTTCTTTAATCTCCTTAATACTCTTTAAGATTGTTGTCCTTCGACTGTCTCCGTACTTATTTTTCAAATCAGTAACTTCTTTAATGATAATTTTTAAAACCTCATTAATATCACCCAAAATTCTTTCATACTCTGAAATTTTCTTCTTAAGATTCTCTGCTTCCTTTTTTAATTTATCAACTTCCATTGAAGTTAACTGCTGTAATTTTGTTTCAAGAACCGCTTCTGCCTGTCTCCTCGTAAGTTTGAATTTCTTAACAAGTTCTCCTAATGCTTCTGCCTTTCCTTTAGATTTTTTTATAAGACTAATAACTGCATCTATATTTTTTAGAGCAATCAAAAGCCCATTAACTATTTCCTGCCTTTCCTCTGCTTTTCTCAGCTCATACTTTGTTCTTTTTGTAACAATCTTCTTTCTATAACTCACATATGCCTCTAACACCTCTTTAAGATTCATAATCTTAGGCTGCCCGTCGGAAAGAGCAAGAAAATTGACGTGAAAGGCATCCTGAAGTCGTGTATACTTATAGAGAGAATTAATAATAAATTTAGGGTTTGCCCCTTTCCTCAATTCAAGAACAATTCTAATCTTTCCCTTAGAAGATTCGTCTCTTAAATCAGAAACATCCCTTATCTTTTTCTTTTGAATAAGATCCGCAATCTGCTGAACAAGAGTTGATTTATTAACCATATAAGGAATTTCTGTTATAACAATTGCATCTTTCTTTTTTATGGTCTCATTGCTTACCTTTCCTCTCAAAACAAGTTTTCCTTTTCCAGTCTTATATAACTCCAGCATATCACCTGTAACAGAGCCCCCTGTTGGAAAATCAGGACCATGAATTATTTCTACTAATTCCTCAAAATTTAAATTCGGATTTTTAATATAAGAAACAATGGCATTACAAACCTCGACTAGATTATGGGGCGGAATATTAGTAGCCATACCCACTGCAATACCCGTAGCACCATTCAAAATCAGAGCAGGTAATTTCCCAGGAAGCAATTCAGGTTCTTTTAAAGACCCATCATAATTTGGAATAAAATTAACAGTCTCTTTTTCAATATCTTGAAGGAGTTCAAGAGCAATAGGCATAAGTCGTGCTTCTGTATAACGCATAGCTGCAGGAGGGTCACCATCAATTGAACCAAAATTACCTTGACCAAAAACAATAGGATATCTCATTGAAAAATCCTGTGCAAGCCGAACCATTGCATCATAAACAGCAGTATCGCCATGAGGATGATATTTACCAATGACATCTCCTACAACACGAGCAGATTTTTTTGTCTGTGTTCCAGGCTTAAGCCCCATTTGATTCATTGCATAAAGAATTCTCCTCTGAACAGGCTTTAACCCATCCTCAATTGCAGGAATTGCCCTCGATACAATAACACTCATAGCATAATCTAAATAAGATTTCTTCATTTCAGAAGAGACCTCTGCATCAAAAACTCCTTTTTCTGACTTCTGCTCTTCAATATTTTCTTTCTTGGGTGTCATCTTATTTAATTTCCTTCTTTTTTATCCAAATACCTAAGGAATTCTTCTTCATTTAATTCCTCTTCTTTAATATTCTTTCCTCTCCAATTACATTTACTGCATTCCCAAAGCCCTTTAGATTCTTCTCCGACTACGACTCTAACTTCGTCGCTGTTACAATCAGGACATCTTCTGATTTTAAAGGTTTTTCCTGATTTCTTATTGCTTATCTTACCTTTTGCTTTTTCATATTCCTCTCTAGAGTCATATCCTTCAAGTATCCACGCAGGTGTTTGAACTCTTGACTTCTTTGCCATCTTAAACATCTAATTCCGCCTGTTTAGCATTCTCTTGTATAAATTCCTTCCTAGCTTGAACGTCATCGCCCATTAACATTGAAAAAACCCTATCAGCTTCAAGAGCATCCTCAATAAAAATTCTCTTAATTCTCCTTGTCTTTGGATTCATTGTAGTTTCCCACAATTGCTGAAGACTCATCTCTCCCAAACCCTTAAACCTCGTAACATTTCCAGCACCAAGTTTCCCTACTGCTTTCTTTAACTCTTCGTCAGAATAAACATAATAATCCTTTCTATTTCTAATTCTATACAATGGAGGCATCGCAGCATAAACTTTTCCTTCCTTGATTAAATCAGGCATAAACCTAAAAAAGAATGTTAAAAGAAGCGTTTTTATATGCTCTCCATCAACATCAGCATCAGTCATTATAATTACTTTGCCATATCTCAGTTTTTTAATATCAAACTGGTCACCAACACCAGTTCCAATTGCAGTAATCATATTTGTAATTTCCTCGCTTGAAAGCGCTCTCGCAGGATTGGATTTCTCAACATTAAGTATCTTACCTTTCAAAGGCAAAATAGCTTGAGTGTTCTTATCCCGTGCATTTTTTGCAGAACCCCCAGCACTCTCCCCCTCAACAATATACAACTCAGTATTATCAGATTTTTTGCTTGAGCAATCATGCAATTTTCCAGGTAACCCTCCAACTGAAAAAGCATTTTTCCGTCTTACCAAATCCTTTGCTTTTTTAGCAGCAAGTCGTGCCTTTGCAGAATCCATGGCCTTAGTAACAATTTTTTTAGCAACAGACGGATTCTCCTCGAAGAATTCAGCTAAAACAGAAGTAACAATAGAATCGACAAAACCTTTTATATCTGAATTTCCAAGCTTTGTCTTTGTTTGTCCCTCGAATTGAGGCTCTGCAAGTTTAATACTAACAATAGCTGTTAATCCTTCACGAGCATCATCTCCACTGAGAGACCCATTTTTTAGATTACATTTCTTTTTAGCATAATCATTTATCACTCTCGTCAAAGCACTTTTAAAACCTGAAATATGCGTTCCACCCTCGACAGTATTAATTGTATTGACAAAACCAAAAATATTCTCTCGATAACCTGTATTATACTGCAAAGCAATTTCTACAATCGTTCCATTTGTTTCTCTTTTAAAATAAATAGGCTTATGCAAAACATCCTTGGATTTATTTATCCATTTTACAAATTCAATTAATCCTCCAGAGTAATAAAATTCACTTGTTTGTTTCTTTATCTCGTCAATAAGGATTATCCTTAACCCCGCATTAAGAAAAGCGATTTCTCTAAACCGGGTTTCTAAGTGTTTCGCATCAAAAACTGTCGTAGAGAAAATATCCCCATCAGGCCAGAAAGTTATTTTTGTCCCACTTGAACCACCATTATACTTCCCAATAACTTTTAGCTTACTCTTCACTTTTCCCCTTGAATATTCTTGAGAATAAATCTTCCCATCTTTCCTAATTTCAACGATTAACTTTTTTGACAAAGCATTAACGCAAGAGACTCCGACACCATGCAAACCTCCTGAAATCTGGTAAGATTTTTTATCAAATTTTCCTCCTGCATGAAGTTTTGTTAAAGCAACCTGAACAGCAGGGATTTTCAACTGAGCATGAATATCAACAGGAATTCCACGCCCATCATCTTCAACACTAACCGAACCATCCTCATTAATTTTAACAATTATCTTCTTGCAAAAACCTGCCAGAGCCTCGTCGACAGAGTTATCAACAACTTCATAAACCATATGATGCAAACCTTCTCTTCCTGTTGATCCAATATACATTGCAGGTCTCTTTCTTACACCTTCCAGACCTTCAAGTACCCTAATTGATTCTGCGTTATAAGATTGTTTTACAGACATTTTATCGTCGAAAAGACAGAGATTCTTTAATTTATCTTAATAAATGAAAATTAGTTTAAAAACCTTGCTCCCAAAATTCGGGCATATTAAGACGAGAAAACAATAAATCTGAAAATTAACTTAAAAGTTGCTTCAATCTTTTATGCAATTCTGCTTCATGCTTTTTTAGTTTATTATCATATTTCTCCTTAAACTCTTTTCTCATATTCACTTTAATCTTATTAACCTTCCTTGCAACTTCCCTCTCGAGAATTTGATTAAACTGTTTAACTAAATCTTCTTTAATTCCTTCTTTTATTTTTTCTCTCTGAATTTCAAGCTCTTGTTTTGCTTTTTTCAATTCTTCTAATTTCTTCTTCTCTTTTGCTTCAAGTTCTCTCTTTTTCTTCTCAAGCGCCTGTTTTGCTTTTTTCAATTCTTCTAATTTCTTCTTCTCTTCTAGCTCAACCTCTTCCTTCTTCTTTTCAAGCTCTTCTTTCTCTAATTTTTTCAATTCCTCTAATTTCTTCCTTTCTCTTGCTTCAATCTCCTCTCTTTCTAATATTCTTTCTTTCTCAAGCTTTTTCAATTTATTTTCAAACTCCCTTCGCATACGCTGTCTTAACAACTCTTTTCTTTTCTCAAGCTCCTCCTTTAAATGTAAAGCTAATTCTTTTCTGTATTTTGCTTCTAATTTCCTTTTTTCTGTTTCAACACTTTTATTCAAAAGACTGCCAAACCTCTCATTAACCTCTTTATGCAATCTTTTCTGAACTTCTTCTGCATATTGTTTATTAAGCCTCTTCTCCAATCGCTTCTTCTCTCTCTCATACTGTTTAACTAAATCAATTTGTTTTTGTTTGAACTCTTTATTCCTCTTTATCAAATCCTTTTTCAAGAAATTATTAATCTCCTCTTCTCTCTTTTTCAATCTATCAGAAAGAGACAATTCAATATCTGTTAAAAATTCATTAAAATCTGCCTCGACAACTGCACTAACTCCCCTATCAATCTTCAACCTCTTTGCCTTCTTCTCTTTTTCTTTTTTTTCTTGAGATTCTTTTAAGTCCAACAAAACACTCCTAATCCGAGATAGATCGCTCTTTACATCACTTATCTCTGAACTAGACTCTTCTAACTCTCTAATATTATTCTCTATATCTTCTAGTTTTTTTCTAATAAGATGATCCTTTTCCTGAGATTCTTTCACATCCTCAATATCTTTCTCCAAATCCTGTAATTTTTTTCTTATAATGATAGTTCTCTTCTGAGAACTCTTTATGCTCTCAACATCTTCCCCTAAATCATCTAATTTCTCTTTAACATCAGAGAACTTACCTGCATCTTTTTCTTCTTTCTTTCGTCGAAGATTTATTTTTCTCTTTAAAGCACGCATCTCTCTTTCAACTTCAGATACTTTAGCAACATTCTTTATCTTAGAACGTATAGAAGCAACCTCAACTGGAAATCCCTGAGGATTAAGAAGATTCAACTCATCCTCGAGCTGTTTTAATCTTTGAATCTTTGACTCAATCTTTGCAAAATCCTTCTTACTCACCCCTTCTTCTAGTTTCTTCCTTACCATTTTAATTAATGTCAACTGTTTTTATAAAGATTATTAAAACTTATACCCTTGTCTTTTCCATTGTCTCATCTTATTCAGTATATCTGTCTTAGATAAACCTTTTAACCCTCTATGAATCTCTGAAAAATTGTATCCTTCTTTTTTCCATAAATCAAGTTTTCTCTTAGCCTCCTTTAATTTATTCTCCCTTATTAATTTAGATAATTCATTCTTCTGAATTTTCTGCTTTCTTTTTATTTTTGCAAGAATTTCTTTTCTATTTTTTTCAAGAGCCCTTAATTTTTGTTTTTTCTCTTCTATATCCCTAATCTTATTAATTTCTTTTTTATACTTCCTAAGAACAGAAAGATTTTCTCTGACTTCTCTATTCTGTTGTTTGTTTAACTCAATTAAGAATTTATCCCTTTCTCTAAAGAAATAGAAAATTATCAAAAAAACCCCTATAACAAAAACTAAAACAATTAAAACAAGATACTCTGTAGTGTCGAAGACCTTTTTATCTTTTTTAGTTATATCAAAAATATAACTCCCTATATTCTCATTATCTATAAGAGTGACAAAAACATACTTTCCATACCCAATATCCTCAGGAAGATTGATTATTTTTGTAATAGACGTTCTCTCTCCCACAACCCTATTTTCTTCATCAGGCATTAGAACATTTCCATTAAAATCTTTTAAGAAATAGTTTATTTTAACTTTGTGTTCTTCATAATCTTTTAAATTAAATATCTTTATTTCCATTCCTAATTTCCCACCAGGATAAACCTCACCATAAGCTGGCATTGGTTCTTGGATAATCGTGAAAGAAGGGCTCTCCTTTTCTACTCCAACCACAACAGGTATTTTCTTAACGGCTTTATTCCCTTCAATAACAATACTTCCCACATAAACATCAATTTTATTTTTAATATCCTTAAACAAAATAGCAACTTTTTTTTCCTCTCCCGAACCAACTACGAATTGACTCTCTTCAACTGAAGCAATACCCTCTAAATTAAACAATCCTATCTTAAAAGTCTGACTATCTTTTTCTAAATTTTTTATAGTAATTATACTGCTACCCCCTCCTCCAACTAGGATATTTTCTCTTAACAATAACTGTTTGACTTCAAAACCATTTTCATAAGAATCTTGCCTTCCTATAAGTCCGGAATTTATAAAAAAACAAAATACTGCTATTGCTACTGCAATTAGAAGCCCTATTATCCAGAATCTCCTTTTTAACACCATCTTTTATTTATGTCTATGCAATCTTATTTTTTTATATCTTTTGATTATTAACCAGAAAAATAATAAAAGAGCTATCAGGCTTATAGATAAAATTATAAGAAAAAAATTGCATCTAAAAACCCCCAACTTTTCTACTATCTTAAATTGAGAACTCGCAACTGCAACACCACTAGGATAAATAACCTCTACTCCAAGAATATAATCTCCAGGTGCAATATCCTGGGTATGAAACTCCCTTTCAAAAGATTTTTTCTCATAAACCATTATTGTTTCAGATTCAGAGAGATAAATCTTGCCATCGAAACCTTTAATAAAATATTTTATAACAACATCCATTTTCTCCTTAAGACCCATTTGCAATAAATCCACCTGTGCCTTCAGCGTCCTTCCAATAAGCAGAGTCCTCATTGATTTGGGAATTGATAAAAGAACATCATACAAACTCTTTTCAGTTCTAACATTAATTGTAACAAGAACCTCTGCTTTTTTAGATCCTGCAGTTACAATTATCTTTCCTGTATAAATTCCAGGATTGCTAGGAGCATAAATTCTAAACCCAACGTTTTTTGTTTTTCCAGGAGGAATAGTAACTGAAGTTTTGTCAAAAATCAAAATACCTTCAAGAACTTCTATGTTAATATCATAAGCACGCTCTACACTTTCCTCATTAGTAATAAATATCCCCCCATAATCTGTTCTATTCAAGACAATTGTTTTAGAATATGATTCAGGATTAACAGAAAACCCTAAAGACTCTGCAACACCCCCGCCTCCACCACCCCCTCCGCCAGAAGATGTTGTAGAAGGTGTTGATGACGCTACACTAATTGTAAATGAAACACTTTCTGTATAATTCTTATTCCCACTACTATCATTACAATACGCATTAAGAATATAATTTCCATTTGAAAGTCCTGACAAAGTTCCAGTAAAAACCAAATTAGATGCATCAGCAGTTAGAGTATGGTTAGTAACTCCTGCGTCAAGGCTATATTCGCAATAACCAGCTTCATTAAGATTTATTTGAATACTTACAGAGTTCACACCATAAGTCGCTTCTAAAGGATTAACGATTGTAACTCGTGGGGGGAGTAAATCTGACGAACCCTGCAAAAAACCTAAATGAGTGCTATAATTCCCTGAAGAAGCATTTCCACTTATTAGCCCAACAACAATAATCTGAGACTGATTATCTGAACTTATGTTACCTCCTCCTGAAGATATTGCCACAGAAGTATTATAATTTTCACTTCCAATCGGAGAAACAAGCAAAATTGAATAAAAGATTAATACTAAAGAAATAACTAAAAGAAACTTCTTTTTATTCTCCATTTTAAGATTATTTTTGTTGTAAACATTTAATAGCAAAAACATTAACGGTCTTATTCCCTATTACTAAAGGGACTTGCTGACATGCTTCTGCTTTCTGCGCTATCTCAACAATTGCCTGCTGATATCCATACTGAGCTCCTTGCTGAAAGTTTCCTAACTGATTTACCCGATTCCATAAAGAAATCTTCTCAAAAGCAATATAACCAACAGCAAGAGCTAAAAGAACAATCAAAACAATCGTCAAGATTTGGTTCCTGTTTCCATCTCTTCTCATTTTTACCTCCTTTCAATATTTACCTGATAAAATTATTTATATATTAACCTAACTGTATAATTACAGAGCCACCACTGCTTGTAATTGTAACATTTGTAGAGCCAGTTGTATTTATAATTGGACTATCTCCTGAACCACCAGTCGGATTAAAGATTAAACCCTGTGTTGAATTTGATACATCCAACTTAGCAAGAGGAGTGGTTGTTCCTATACCAACATTGCCGCCATTAACGATTCGCATGGCTTCAATTTGAGCGGTGCCGGCTGTATTGCCCACATGGAAATTGATATAATCGCTCGTGCCATACTTGCTGGCTGGACTAGAACTTACGGAATAAAGTGATAAATATGAATCATCAGCTCCTCCGCCATAAATTTTCAAATTTGTTCCTGCCCCTGAATTAGCATTATAAATTGAAGGGTCTGCTATGTTAGTGAATCTAATACCACCTTGCGGATATAAATTTACAGCCATAAAATCACCTTCAACATCTAAAGCCCGACTCGGACTTGCCGACCTGTAGAACCATTAATATAAAAATATGTGCTGCCAGTCGTTAATCGGGTAACACTAAGTAAAGCGCCCCCCTCTCCTACAATATCCAACTTAGCATTTGGTGTAGTTGTTCCTATTCCAATCCTATCAGTTGAAGAATCAATAAAAACGGTTCCATCGTCAATTGATAAGTTACCATAATTATTAGTATTAATGTTAGAAACATTTAATGCTCCAGTCATAGTATCACCATCTAAATTTACAAATTGACTTGATAATACTTCCAAATTAGTTGGGATTTCCCAATATGAATCAGAATCTCCTCCATAATATAATTCTACACTTGGAGCACTGCCACCACCAGCAACAGAAGCATATATTTTACCTACAACATAAGAACCATTAGACAAAGCATAGTCATCTGATAAAATAATTGGGATTATAAAAGAATTTTTGGAATTTAACACCTCATTACTATTAACAGATGTTCCTATTACAATTTCTGTTCCATTTGATAGTCTCTCTATTAATTTCCAATATAACCTTAACTCCTTTGTTCCACTTGTTTTTTCAGCATAAAGATTCCAACTATATACTCCTTTAATCAAGGTGCCTGGTTCATTTGGATTTGGTGAAATCCAACCCATGATGTAATCACCATCTACTAGATTTGATTTATTAAATGATTGCTCTGCTCCAGAAGATGCAGTAGTTTGTGTTAATTTATAATCAGCAATACCAGAAGAATCATTAATCATGTAATATCTTGAGCCAAGAGAAGCAACAGCCATATCTACATAACCTTTTGTTGCTGCTTGAAATAAATCACTTGGGTCATTTGCCAATGTTAAATTACCTGTCATATTATCTCCATCAACTCTTACATATGTATTATCATCTGTTAAATTTCCAATATAAATATCGCTCGGAGAATTTAAACCATCCCAGAAATCAGATGA